>NC_016150.1 GCF_000233435.1 Blattabacterium sp. (Mastotermes darwiniensis) str. MADAR
ATCCATTTTTTACTTTTTTAAGCTACTTTAAGCTACAATGTACTGAAAAAATATTTTGCATGCAGGTACCTGCGCAGGTACGTACGCAGGTACGTACGCGGGTACGTACGCAGGTACGTACGCAGGTACGTGCGCAGGTACGTGCGCAGGCACGTACTCGGGTACGTACGCAAGTACGTACGCAGGTACGTACGCAGGTACGTACGCAGGTACGTACGCAGGTACGTACGCAGGCACGTACGCAGGTACGTACGCAGGTACGTACGCAGGTACGTGCGCAGGTACGTGCGCAGACACGTACTCGGGTACGTACGCAAGTACGTACGCAGGTACGTACGCAGGTACGTACGCAGGCACGTACGCAGGCACGTACGCAGGTAGACGTCAATTATTACGTCAATTATTACGTATATATTATATATATAAATATAAAATATAAAAAATATATATATATATATGCCTATTTTTCTTAAACCGACCTGAACCCTAAAAAAACTAAAAACTTTATCTTTCTTGTATAAAAACTTTTCATAAAAAGAAACATAAAAAGAAAAAAGAAGATATACCCCCCAAACCCCCCAATCCCTAAAATAAAGCTTATAAAACGATTTTTAGAATAGGTAATTTATTTTACCATAGAAAACCATAGCCCTTTAACAAAAGTCCCAAAAAAGATGGTTATTTTAACTTTATAGAGCTTTTTTAAAATATAATCTTGACTAAGAAAAGAAAGATACTAAACCATCAAAAATTACAATTAGTGAAGTATAATTAAAATAAATAAAAATGAGCATCACAATTAAAATCCGTAATTTATCCCGTCACGCTCTCCCATCTTACGCTACAGAAGGATCCTCAGGAATAGATTTACAAGCCTATATAGAAAAGGATATTATTATTCCATCTATGGAAAGAAAAATTATCCCAACTGGAATCTATATGGAAATACCCACTGGATATGAAGCTCAAATACGACCAAGAAGTGGATTAGCTTTACATCATGGAATAACTGTTCTAAACAATCCAGGAACTATCGATTCAGATTATAGAGGAGAAATAAAAATCTTACTCATCAACCTATCTCATCATTCTTTTACCGTAAAAAATGGCGATAGAATAGCACAAATAGTAGTTTACAAACACGAAAAAGTAAAATGGAACCCATAAACTCATGGATTTTTCATTTTTATTAAAGATAAAATAGCATAATTCAATATATCCATATAATTATCTTGAATTTTATCATAAAAATTATCCACTTCAGACAAACGCTTTTCTATTCCTTGAATACGAAAAATCTTTTGTAAGATTAAATCTTTTATAGAAGAAATACTCATATATTTCCAAGCATCCTCATAATCCGAATTCTTCTTTTCCATAAGAAGTTTAGCTTTTCTTATATATTCATCATACACATCTACTATCGTTATAAAATCTTTAATTTTTCTCTTCTTCTGAATTATTATTGCTAAAACAGAATAATTAACAATTTCTACCCAATCATTTTGATATATCTTAATTAAAATATATTTGCAAATTTCTTTAGGAATAAAAAACTTTTTTTTCATAAAATAACTTCTACATTGATTAGATATCATATCATATTGTATAGAAGTCCTCCTACTCATCTGTTTTTCTTAAATATTGATCTATATAAATTCTTGCTTGATCAAAATTATAACAAACATTTACCTTCCAATTATACGAATTCAATATATCAATTATATGAATCTGATTCTTTGTCAATTTATTTGGTTTTATTTTAAATTCTAAAGCCATTCCTGTTCTTCCTTCCATCGGAATAGGAACTAATAGATCAGGCATCCCTGGTCTTAATCTCATCACTTTTATAAGAAACCTCTCATAAGGAGTTCTTCTTGCTTCATTATGAGGATGAAAATAAAAAACATGCGGATATTTATAATCTAGATAATCACAAACAGAACTATGCAAAAGTTGTTCTTTTCCTAAAGAACCATACCAAATTTTTGATGTAATCTTTTTTTTCAATTTCACCCTAAGATTCACAAGACACACATCCAGAATTCCCTAAATTATCTTTCTGATTCTTTAAAAGAATCTTTAAAATTTCTTTTTCTTTTGAATTTTTTTTTTCTTCATCCAAAAGAAAAAGATCTTCATTCCAATCCTCATTAGGTTTACTATATCCAGTTTCACGATTATCAAAAAAATCAGTTTGCTGCTCGCCAGATATCGTTATATAAAACCAATCCATATGATCTAACATTTCTTTATCTACACTATAAAAATTCAATAACCCTAACTCTCTCAATTTTAAATTGGCTCTATCTCTCATAAAATTCTTTAATTCCTCCCTTTTAATAGTGGGAAGATCCCCTTTACTAAAAATATGATCAATAAAAAAAAATTCATTTTCCAATGCCAAATCCATCCCATGATAAATAGATTCTCTTACAGAATCCTTCAATCCCTCATTTTCTTCACAAAGTGTACGAAAAATTTTACAACCTGCTTCCGAATGAAGAGACTCATCTCTAACAGAAAAAATAATTTGCTGTCCTATTCCTTTCAAACGATTAGATCTCCTAAAAGATAACAATATAGCAAAAGAAGAGAACAATTGAATTCCCTCTGCAGCTGCAGAAAATAAAGCAACACTCCTTGCTATCTCCTCCCTATTATATCTACCATGATCACTTTTTCTAATATCCATCAAAACTTTCAACTTATTCATAGTCGCTTCATCTTCCAAAAAAGCATGAAAATCATCTAAACCTAAAATATCGTTTAAATAAGAATAAGCCACAGCATGAATGGTCTCAAAAGATCCAAAAGCTTGACCCATCATTTTTATCTCTGGAATAGGAAACCATTTTGGAATCATCTCTGACCAATAATTTCCGACCTCCGTTTCTGTCTGAGTAAAACCTTTTAATATATCTCCAATAACATTCCTTTCTCGATTCGACAAACTTTCATTCCAATCATGAATATCGGATTGCATATTAATCTCCGTATGTAACCAATGCGCATTCTGTTGCTTAAACCAATAATCATAAGCCCACTGATACTCAAAAGGCTTAAAATTCAAACGATCTTTCGTCAT